>NZ_JANJZL010000019.1:0-35984 GCF_024623155.1 Anaerosalibacter massiliensis | reverse complement strand
TGGTGCCGAAGGAGCGACCCTATAACTATTCGCACCACTTTGTGGTGCTCTTACAAAAAAATCTATTTCATAAGTTTCCTCATATATTCTTATTTCTCTAACAAATGAAGAAACAATCTTTTTTAAATTAGTTCCTTTATCCAAGTCTTTTTTAACGTTTAAAAGCCATTCTCTTAACTCCGATTCTGGAACAGCTGCCTTTACATTAACTATATTAATTCTATCCTGGATCATTTCTCTATACTCTTCTAATTGCTCTAATTTTTTACCTAATTCTAATGAGCCCACTCCTTTTACAATTAGATTAACAATGTTTTCAATTTCTTCATTAGTTTTTTCCAATTCATTTTGTAGATATTTTAATTCCTTTGGAGTTTTTTTCTGGTTTTCTAATATGTATTTGTGTATCTTATCTAATATACTATCTAAATCAGAAAATATTAACTCATTCAATTCATCTAGCACCTTTTTCTCAATAACTTCACATCTTATAGAATTATTACATCCAGTGCATCTATAGTAAAAATATGGTTCTCCGCCCTTAATTCTTCTTTGGGAGTGTCCAGTCATTTTTCTATTACACTTACCACACACTGTTATTCCAGATAAAAAATAATCCCTAAGAGCTTTAGATTTCCCTCTCCCTTTTGCCCTTCTTTGTAGTTCTTCCTGAGCCATATTAAACACCTCCATAGGTATTATCTTAGGAATTGCATTTTCGAGCCTAATTATGTCTTTTTCGTCTTTGTATTTCTTTACATTTCTTTTACCATCATCACCATAAGACCTTGATGTTTTATTAAATTCATAGACTCCAATATACTTCTTATTTTTAAGTATACTAGGAATTGAATTAAAAACAAAGGGCTTTCCACGTTTATTTTTATAGCCTTTTGAATTTAAAATATTTGCTATTTGTTTATATCCTTTGCCAGATAAATATAAGTCAAATATTTCTTTTACAATATAAGATTCTTTATCATTAATTACATATTTTTTATATTTATTTACATCATAACCTAGTGGGGGTATACCTCCATTGAATTGTGCCTTTTTAGCATTTTCTTTCAGGCCTTTCATTACTTCTTGACCTAAGTTAAGGGAATAATATTCTGCAAAAGATTCCAACATACCTTCCATTAAAACTCCTTCTGGAGAATCATCTATAGTTTGAGCAGAATACACAACCTTAACGCCATGCTTTTTTAGATTATGTTTATATACAGCAGAATCATATCTGTTACGAGCAAATCTATCCACTTTATGAACTATGATAATATCAAAATAACCTTTCTTTGCATCACTCATCATTGCTTGAAAGGCTTCTCTGTTATCAGTTCTCCCGGTCATAGCTCTGTCTATATATTCTTTTACTATTATAATATTATTTTTCATAGCATATTTTTTATTGCCATATAGTTGAGCTTCCACAGATTCTTCTCTTTGATGATCTGAACTGAATCTAGCATATGAAGCAGCCTTTATCATTAAAAGTACTCCTTTCTAAGTATAGATTATGTCTATTCTAATTCTATAATTATCTTTTTTAATTCTTTTTATATTTACTAATATAATAACTAATATTAGTAAAATGAGAAACTTCATGTTAATTCCCTTTTTTATATAAGAAATAATTTTTTATTCTAATTTTTCTAGAACCCCTAATGGCTCAAAATACACTATATAATTATCAACTTCATATAATAATCCATATTTCTCCTTATAGTATTTCAAAGCATCATCTATAAATTCTTCAGTAACATTTAAGTACTCAGCCATTTCATATTTGTTCCTACATCCATATTTATAAGAATTAATTATACCTATAATACCTATTAATTTATCATAAGCCCATGCCCTAGCTCTTCTTTCTTGCTTCCTATTTTCTACTTTAGACTGATCTACTATATTTCCATATGAGGTATAGTGATGCCCTAATTCTTCAGCTAAAACACACTTTCTTTCTATATCAGTATCTATATTAGTATTAAGGGTTATAGTATTGTCTACATATAACCCCTTCATTCCAAGGATATGATTATTTTCAAAAAATTCTATACCTTCTTTTTCTATTTCTCCAAGTAGTTTTTCGTATGTCATATGTATTTTCCCCCTTTTGCAAATCTATTTCTTTCTTCTAGATAATAAAAATTGTATATAATCATCTAATTGTTCTTGTTCTTCTTCTGTAAGTTCTATGTCATCTAAATGAGCAGCAACTGTATTAGGTTTGGGCTTTTCTTTTTTATCCTCATTAGCCATCTCTTCCAATTCTTCAATTGTTATTCCTAATGTCTTGCATATTTTTATGACATTGTCTACAGAAGCGTTTCCTATTCCTCTTTCTAGCATTGATCTTAATGTTGTATAAGGGATACCAGCTTTTTCACTAAAAGCTTTCAAGCTTAATCTTGTATCTTTTATCAATCCTTTCAATATTTCAGTTCTTCTCAACTATAACCCTCCTTAATTAATATACGATAAATCGTATCTGTATATAATATATTACTATATTATTATTCCTTTGTAAACATAAAAAATACGAAATATTGAATTTTTCTTTTAAAAAACCGTTGACAAAATACGAAATTGAGTTTATAATGAAATCACACCCTACGAAATTGAGTATTAGAAAGGAGTTGAAAAAAATGTATAAAAATTTAGAGGCTGAAATGGTGAGAAGAGGAATAACTAGAAAAGATTTGGCAAAATCATTGGATGTTAGATATGCAACTATAATAGATAAGCTAAAAGGTAGATATAGTTTTACTCTTGACGAAGCTTTTAAAATAAAAAATAAATATTTCCCAACTTTAAGCTTTGAATATTTGTTTGAAACTCAAAGAAAATCAGCCTAAAAATTAATAATAAGGGGGATTTAAATATGAAATTAGCTTTAGTATCTATGAAAATAGATAGGTTTACAAATAAAGTGATTAGTAGAGAAGCAAAAGAAATAAAAGAAGTTGATGAAGATGAATATTATAAACCATTGATAGAAATGTTAGGAGATGAATTTTTAAAACATAAAAAGGAGAGTGAAGTAAATGGATAAATGTTTTGCAGACAATGGAGACAGTTGTAAGGCTTTAAGAACTAAAAACTGTGAAGGTTGTGGATTTTATAAAACTAAGAAACAATTAGAAGCTAGTAAGAAAAAAGCAATGAAAAGGTTAAAAACTTTGGACAAGTTTACAAAGATGAGTATTGAAGCAAAATATAAAATTGGAGGGATTATATAGAAATGAAAAAAATTAGATGGTGGTTAGACCCACAATTAGGTGGGGAAATGTTCCAAGGTGAATTTGGAATAAGCAATGATGTATCCGAAGAAACAATAGAACGTGAAGCTAGACAAGAAGCTTTTAATTGCATTGAATGGGGATACGAAGAAGTAAAAGAACCTGTATCATTTATGGAAGTGCTAGAGGCAATAGATATTAGCGAAAGGGATATTTTGTTAACAATCAAGAATGACCTTTATGACATTGAAATGAAAAATGCTACACTAGACACAATTTTAGTTAATTTGGCAATTGAATATCTAGATACTGGAGTCGCAAATATATTGCTAAACAGTGAATGGTTTATAAATTAGGAGGTGTTGAAAAATGGCAGATATAACTTACAAAAATAGTGCTAAAGATTTGACTGTAGAATCAGCAGAATATTTTAATGAAAAGTTACACATAGCAGTTGCGGTGAATGACGGTAAGCATTTAACCCTATCTACAGAAAAAGAACCTACCGCCGCCAAGCTGAATAGGTTCTAAGAAAAAATATTGCTAATAGTATTGTATCACATTTTAGGAGGGAATTTAAATGAATGAAACTAGAAAACATATGTATTATTTACTTGAAAAAATGAGAGAGTTAGATAGTCAGATTATAGCTGGAGAAAATGCTAAAAAAGATTTAAAACTACTTGAGGAACAATTCTATGAATTATGTGAAGAGGCTATAGAGGAGGATGAAAATGCAAGAAGCTTGGAAAATTAAAAATGATAAGGACGCTGAATGGTTAATTGAAAAAGTTAATAAGGATTTAATTGAAAGTAATAGATATAAAGAATCGCTAAGAAGTAAAATAGAAGTTTTAGAAGAAAAGTTAAGAAAAGTAGAGGAAGAGGAAAACTCAGCGATAGAAAGACGTAACTCTTATTTAGCAGAATATTTTGAATCTATAGATGAAAAATTTAAGAAGAAAACTAAGACTCAAGAAAAATACAGATTGCCTTCTGGGGAGATTGTAAAGAAATATCCTAGCCCTCAATTTAAGAGAGATAATAACAAATTGTTAAATTGGATTAAGTCTAGTGGTCTAGATTATGTAGAAATAAAAGAATCCCCTAAGTGGAATGAATTAAAGGCAATTACTAGTGTTAAAAACGGACAAGTAATTACTGAAGATGGAGAAATAGTAGAAGGAATTAAAGTAATAGAAAGAGATCCAGTATTGGAATTTAAGGAGGGTTAGAAAGTGGAAGAAGATTTGAGATGTTACACATTACATTATTTTTACAAAGTAATTGATACAGATTTATTTAACGGTGAAGATGGCTTTTTAGAATTTAAGGCACATAAGGCTACTAAGATACCAAGTTTAGAAGAAGATATAAAAAGAGGAGAGGCAATAAGAAAAGATTTTGCAAAACTTTTAAAAGTATCAGTTGAAAAAATCAAAAGAATTGACAGAGATGAATATTTAGAGAATGTACCAGATGATGAAGAGGAGGAATAAGAATGGCATTACAAATTACAAATGCAGCAGATATTAAGACTTCAAAAGGTACTTACCTTATATACGGTCCTCCAGGAATGGGGAAAACTTCAAGTTTAAAATATCTTCCAGGAAAAACCTTGGTCCTGGATGTAGATAGGACAAGTAAAGTACTAAAAGGATGTAAAAATATAGATATAGTACAAGTAGACAATATTAATACCTGGGATTTCTGGGAGAAATTAATCATAGAATTATATGAAAATTATAAAGGAAAATATAACAATGTTTGTATTGACAATGTAAGTGAACTAGAAAGATGTATTTTAAGTGATTTAGGAAGTAAGGGGAAAAATAAAGGTGTACCAAGTCAAGGGGATTATCAGTACATGCAATTTAGATTAGTTAATAGCTTAAGATATATGAAAAATTTAGGGTGTAATATTATTTGGACAGCATGGGAAAATACAGACTCATACCAAGATGCTAATGGGCAGTATTACAATAGATCGTTTCCACAAGTTAATCATAAGATTATAAATAATGTTTTAGGGTTGTGTGATGTGGTAGGTAGACTTGCAATTAATCCTGAAGGAGAAAGAGGATTCATATTAACAGCTAGTAACTCTACTTATGCTAAAAATCAATTAGATGATAGAAAAGGATGTCTACAGTCAGAATTAATTCCGGCAGGTGATGGAGTTGAAGGAACTAAGACCGTATCAAAAGGACCTACTAAATAAAACCAGACAAGCTTACTTACAGGGATATAAAAGCCCCTGTATAGTAAGCCCATGTGGGAGTGGGAAAACAGTTATAATGAGCGAAATGGCCAGGAAAGCAGCAGAGAAAAAGAATAGAGTGTTGTTTCTGGTCCATAGAAAAGAGCTTAAGGACCAAACAATTGACACCTTAAAATGGTGGGGAGTTGACATGAACTATATAGAGGTAGGTATGGTCCAAACTATAGCTAGAAGATTAGAGAAGACTATTCCACCTAAATTAATTATTACAGATGAAAACCACCATTCTTTGGCCAAAAGTTATAAAAAAGTTTATGATTATTTTCCTAATGCTAGACTAGTAGGTTTCACTGCTACACCTGTTAGGTTAAATGGCGGAGGACTAGGAGAAGTTAATGATGTATTAGTTGAAGGCCCTACAGTGCAAGAGTTGATTAAATGGGGAAATTTAGCACCCTTTAAATACTATGCTCCTGAAATAGTTGATACAAGTAAATTGAAAATTAGAAGAGGAGAGTATGTAGCTAAGGATATAGAAGATTTATTCCAAAGTAGAGCAATTTGGGGTGATGTAATAAGTCATTATAAGAAATTAAGTGAAGGTAAACAAGCTATATGCTATTGTTCTAGCATAAAACAATCAAAGGAAATGGCAGAACAGTTTAATAAAGCAAGAATTAAAGCAAGACATATAGACGGAGAAACCCCTAAGCCTGAAAGGGAGACAGTAATTGAATATTTTAGGCAAGGAAAGATTTTAGTGTTATGTAATGTTGATTTAATAAGTGAAGGATTTGACGTACCAGATTGTAATACAGCAATTTTACTAAGACCTACACAATCATTAGGACTATTTATACAACAAAGTATGAGACCCATGAGATATAAGGAAGGTAAAACAGCGATAATAATTGACCATGTAGGAAACGTAGGAAGGTTTGGAACTCCAGATATGGAAAGAGAGTGGAAGTTAGATCCTAAAAAAGGCTCTAATAATACCAAAGTTGAGGAAGAAAATCCAGTCAAACAATGTCCGGAGTGTTTTTACACAGTTGAAAGAAGTACAGAAATTTGCCCCGAATGTGGCCATAAATTTGGACAAGAAGAAAAAGAGGTTGAACAGGTAGAAAGTGAGTTAGTAGAAATAGGATCATTTGATGGCTTTACTACAGATTATAGAGAGCCAAAGGATTGTAAAAATATGGGGGAATTATATAGTTTAGCAAAAAATAAAGGATATAAACCAGGATGGGCTTACTATCAGGGTAAAATGATGGGATTTATTAAATAAAAGGAGGATTAAACAATGTTAAATGATGAGTATAACAAGACATTTGATAAGATTAATGATTTATGTGAAGAAAATGAACTTGAATTTACTTTTGAAAGTTCAAGATTCCCAATAATAGCAAGAGTTGCACCAAATTTTGAACAGAAAAATCAAATGAAAATAGATATAGGAGATGATACTGATTTTATAAATGGAGAAGTACAATTTATATTTGGTGATGAATTAACAATGAAGGTTTTAAATGATTTTAGAATTGAAGATAGTTTATTAAATAAGATAAAAAATATGTCTAAAAAATTACATTATTTATTTTTACAAATATATTTTAAGGAGGCATTTTAAATGTTTAATTTTCAAGTAAATCATGACGAAGCAGTAGATTTTGGATTAATAGAAGAAGGAGAGTATGAGGTTATAGTCGCTAAGGCTTTTGAGGATGCCGCTAAAAGTGGAACAATGTTTATTAATTTACATTTAGTAGTTAGAAATGATGTAGATCAAAAGTACCAAAATAAATATATATTTGCTAGTATTTGGCAGTCAAAAGAAACTAATCAATACCATGCTGGTATGTTAAATACAGTAGCTAAAGCTTTGAGAATTGAAAATGGTAAGAGATATAACAGTTTAGAAGAATTATTAAATGACTTTAGAGGTAAAACTGCAAGAGTAACAGTAAAGCATGAAGAATATAATGGAAAAACTAATGCTAGAGTTAAGGGTTGGGAGCCAAGTAAATTTGAGACTTGTAACCATCAGTTTAAAAATAAAGATAATGCAATAAATATTCCAGGATTTCATCCAGTAGATGATGATGACTGCCCATTTTAATAGAGGGGATTTATTTCCCCTCTCAAAGGATGTGATAATAATTGTATGAAAATATACCTCAAGAATTAAAAAAATTAAATCAATGGGTTTGTTGGAAAGCTGAAGAAAGAAATGGAAAAATAACTAAGACACCTATAAATCCTATGACTGGCGGTTATGCACAATCAAATAACCCTAGCACATGGACAGATTTTTACACAGCAGTAAGAATATCCGAGAATTTTAGCGGAATAGGTTTTATGTTAGGAAACGGAATATTTGGAATAGATTTAGATGATATGGATGATGAAATAGAAAAGTTTGAAAATGGTGATGAAAACAATGTAATATCAGAATTCATTCATTCTTTAGGAAGTTATGCAGAATATAGTCCTTCCGGTAAAGGAATTCATATTTTATGCAAAGGAAAACTTCCTCCAGGAGGTAGAAGAAAAGGACAATTTGAATTCTATGAAAATGGTCGATTCTTTACTATGACAGGAAATATAGCTTCTGAATATATTGAAATAGTTGATTGTACTGAAACAGTCAAATATCTACACAGCAAATATATAGGAATACAAAATCAATCTTTAAATACAAAACGAGAGACTAGACCTTTAGATTTGGATGAAAGTCAGATTATAGATATAGCTCTAAAATCAAAGCAAGGACAAGCATTTTCCACTCTCTACAATGGATTTTGGGAAGGATTATATCCTAGTCAATCTGAAGCGGATTTGGCTTTTGCTAATATGTTGGCGTTTTGGACTAGTAGAGATTTTAATAAAATGGATTCTATATTTAGAAAAAGTGGATTGTATAGACCTAAATGGGATAGTAAAAGAGGTCAAACAACTTATGGAGAAGGAATTTTAAATAAAGCTATAGCGGATTGCAGAGAAGTATTTACTCCTGGAAATGGAATAGATGATTATGGGATTATTATACTGGACAATAAAGTTAAAAAATTTCCTTTTGATGACACAGGAAATGCTGATAGGTTTGTAAACAAGTTTGAAGATACAGTTAGATATAGTTATGTAGACAAAGGTTGGTATTTTTATAACGGAAAGAAATGGGAGTTTGATTTAGTAGGACATGTAAAAAAATTAACGGAAGAAGTTATCCAGGACATGAAATTAGAACTTGCTTATTGTAAAGATGAAGATGAAGAAAAACAATTCTTTAAACATCTAAAATACACTAGGAATAATAGAGGTAAGACTAATATGTTAAAAGAATCTGAGCATAGATTGCCGATTTTACCTGGAGAATTTGATAAAAGAAAAGACATTTTTAATTGTATGAATGGAGTTGTTAGTCTTAAAAATGGAAAATTATATGCTCATAACCATAAGCAATATTTAAGCAAAATGTCTTATGTAGAATATACAGATAACATTGATTGCCCTATGTGGATAGAGTTTTTAAATCAAATATTTGATAATGATACAGAATTAATTCATTACATTCAAAAAGCAGTTGGCTATTCTATGAGTGGATCCACAAAAGAGCAATGTGTGTTTTTCTGCTATGGAAATGGAAGGAATGGTAAGTCTACTTTCTTGGATATTATAGCGGCTATTATGGGAGATTATGCTACAAACATACAACCAGAAACAGTTATGATACAGAATAGGCAAAGTGGGGCTAATAGTGATATAGCAAGACTTAAAGGAGCAAGATTTGTTACTACTGTAGAGCCAAATGAAGGTGCAAGGATCAATGAAGGACTTTTAAAGCAATTAACTGGTGGAGATACAGTAACAGCTAGACATTTGTATGGGAGAGAGTTTGAATTTGAGCCAGAATTTAAACTATGGATGTCAACTAACCATAAACCTATTATTCGTGGTAGGGATTTGGGGATATGGAGAAGGATGCATTTAATTCCCTTTACAGTTCAGATTCCAGACGATAAAGTGGACAAAAATTTAAAATATAAGCTTAAAAAAGAATTGACTGGAATCTTAAATTGGGCAGTGGAGGGAGCTTTGAAATGGCATAGAGAAGGATTAAAAATGCCTAATGCAGTTCAGGAAGCAGTAAAGGAATATAAAAGTGAGATGGATGTTATAAGTGCATTTTTAGAACAATGTACTGTGCGAGGAATAGGAGAAGTAAAAGCTAGTGAATTATATAAAGCTTATACAAATTGGGCTGACGAAAACAACGAGTATAAAATGTCAAATACTAGATTTGGTAAGGAAATAACGTTGAAGTTTGAAAAAGTAAGAAATAGAGATGGCATATACTATCAAGGATTAAAATTGGATGGTGATAGTAAATCTTATCAAATTAGCTATGGTTATTAAAAAAATGTGTATAGGTGTGTATTGTTTTAACCGATTTTCTATAACTTTTATATATTTAATTTCTCCATAGGGACTTTACTATATAACTATTCAATCTATACACACCTATACACAAGTAAGTAAAATACAATAGTATATATAATATATAGATATTATGTAAACCAATAAAAATAGTAAGTATGTAAATAAACGGTAAATATCATTTTGGGAGGTAGAGAAATGACAGCACAAGAATTAATTAATATTTTAATGCAAGTGGATCCAGAGTGTAAAATAAAATTCAATTTTAATGGAGATAAATTAGAAGTTGTAAATGAAAATTACAGCATTACTATATATGATGAAGTATTTTTAAATTTAAAGAAGGTGAAGGAATGAGAGAGAAAGATATACAAAACGAAATTAGACTAGCTCTTTCACCTTATGCGATAGTTTTTAGAGCTAATGTTGGAACATTTGTAACTAGTGATGGACGAGTAGTTGCAACAGGATTGCCAAAGGGATTTTCAGATTTGTTTGGAGTACGTAAATCAGATGGAAAAGCATTTTTTATAGAGGTTAAGAATGAAAAAGGTAAGACAAGTAAGTATCAAGATAACTTCTTGAAACAGATGAAAAAGAATAATGCTATTGTGGGGGTAGCTAGAAGTGCAGAACAAGCAATTAGAATTATTAAAGAAGAATTATAATAATGCTTTAATTAGATTTAATAATATGGAGAAATGGTGCCAAACTGCAAGTTTAGAAGAACAGTTAAAATATGAAAATGAAATATTAAAAGTAATAAATAAGTGTAGTGAATTATTCGAGGAGGTTGAAAATAGTGAAATGTAAGGAAAGAGTTAGCAAGTATTGTAGACAAGCATTAAGCTATAAAAAATATGCAGAGATAAGAAGATGTAATAAGTGTTGTATAGATTGTATAGAGCCATGTAGCAATATATGTAAGAAAGCTTTAGACATAAATAAGAGTGAGTTAAAATGATACAAAGAAAAATTAAAGAATTGGATGAGAAATTAAAGATAGGAAGAAATTATAAAATTAATTACATTGCAAGTAAACCTAATAAAAATGGGACTAATAAATTTGAAGGTATTCTAGTTAAGAAAATTAATGAATATTACTTATTTGAAAATAAAGAATACAAGGAGTGTTTTCTAAAAGTAGATTTTGTTACCGGCCAATATAGAATCAAGGAGGTAGGGTATTGAATGAAGAGATAAATAAGATGGTTGAAGAAAATTTAAATCTTGTCCCTTTTGTAGTTTATAAAAAATTTAAAGTGGATATATCTAAGAACCCTGACTTAATAGATGAATATATAGGGGTAGGAAATGAAGCTTTAATTGAAGCGTGTCAAAGATTTGATGAAAGTCATGGAGTAAAATTCAGTACCTATGCAGTCAGTATTATTTGGGGGAAGATACAAAGATTTAGAAGAGATAAGAAAAATAGTATTAGACTTCCTAGAAGACTTCAAAAGGCAGGGACAGAATACAATAGAGGAAAAGCTTTAAATAAAGATATAGATACAATTTGTAAAGAAACCGGAGTAAAAAAGGAAGACATAGAAGAATGGTTAAGGAGTAAGGGAGTGGTCAATTTGGACACACCTATACGAGATCCTAAAGATGAAGGTTCTAATACAACAATGTTAGATATGTTAACAGATGACTTTGATGTAGAGGAATCTGTAGTTGAAGATATAAAGTATAAAGAAAAAATGGAGATATTGGAAAAAGCTTTGAGACCTTTAGAGTTTCAAGTAGTAAAATTAGTAGAATCAGGGATATACAAACAGAATGATTTAGCAAATATTTTAGGAGTATCTCAACCACAAGTTAGCAGAATATTAAAAAGATTAACTAAATTAGTAGGGCCAACTTTAGAAAAATATTATTCTGGAGAAATAGATCTACAGGAATTTTGTAAAAGATTAAAAATAAAGGAGGATGTATTCATGAATTTTGATAAAGAGATTAAAATAGCGTGTAATTGGCTTATAAATAATCCTGGTGAAGAGTTGAATTTAGCGAAAGTACTTAAAGAGGAAGGCATAAATATATCATCATATTATAGGACAAGACTAAAAGGCATGATTTTAAAGGAAATGCTGAAAGAAGGATATCAAGTTGAAGAAGTTCCTTATGCTTCCGGTGGAACTAGACTAAAATTATGTGAATCTAAAGAAATTAGAGAGAACCAGGAGAAAGAAAAAATTATCATTGAAGAAAAAGAAGAAGAAAATGTTTTATTAAATATCCTGGATATACCAATTTCAAATTGTGATTTAGAATTTACTGAAGCATTGCAGAAATCTTTATCAATGTTTACTATGTTAGGAAAAACAACGGTACTAGATATTAGAGTTAGGGAGGTAAGCCAATGAATGTAGATAAAATAATAAAATTAAATAATAAATATGGTATTTGTTCTAAATGCGGAAATAAGTATATCGGAAATGGACAAGGTGGGATTTATAATGATGAATACAAATTTGTTAGATGGTGTAAATGTGGATTTAAGGTAACGGTATTTGAAGATGGAAAAGAAATTACAGAAAGAACTAATATAAGCCAATTAGATAAAAAAGTAAATGAAGATGAAACTTTAAGAGATTTTATCAAAACTTCACATAAAGAATTTTATGAAACTGAATTAACTGATGAATATATAGATAGTTTAGATGAAATAAAATTATCAATATTAGTAGATTACTTGGATGATTTATGGCTTAAATAGGAGGTTATTTAAATATGGCAGGGAAAGAACTTTTAAAACAATACAATAGCTTACTAGAGGAAATAAAGGATTTAAAAAGAGAGATAAAAAAACTTGAAGATACAGAACCTAAACATGAAATAGATAGTGTGAGAGGGTCCAATCCTTATTTCCCTTATCAACCAAGAAATTTTACTCTTGAAGGATATAACATTGTAGAGGAAGAAGAAAGAAATTGTAAAATTTTAAAAAAGAAAGATATTTTAGTGAAGAGGAAAAATAAATGTGAGGAATTAAAAATACAAATAGAACAGTTTATAAGTAATATACCAGACTCATTAACTAGAAGAGTATTTAAATATAGATATATTGAAAATTTACCTTGGTTACAGATAGCTTACAGAATCGGAAAACATGATGAAAGTTATCCGAGGAAAGTGGTACATGATAAATATTTGGAGAATTTAGGCAAATAAGATTTGTAAATATGATAATGGATGAATAGGTAGATTTATTAGAAATTATTTTTATTTTAAATCTTTTTACTATTAATCCGTTTAATCCGAAACAGATATGCTAATATGATAGTAAGTGAAAATGTAAAAAAATTAATAAGAATTCATATTAAAAGTCTCACTAATTCAAGGGTGGGACTTTTTATTACTTCTTTTTTGATGTGATGGGCGGTGTGCATATTAACCCAATATCATAAAAGGAGATGTTAAGTATGTTAGTTTTAAGTTTATTTAGTGGAATAGGAGCCTTTGAAAAAGCATTAAAAAAAGCAGGTGTTAACTATAAAATAGTTAATTATTGTGAAATTGATAAATATGCAAGTCATGCTTATAGTGCGATTCATGATATAAGTGAAAGTTATAACCTGCAAGATGTTACTAAAATAGATACAGATCAACTAAAAGATTTTGACTTATTGACTCATGGTAGTCCATGTCAAGATTTTTCTTTGTCTGGCAAAGGAAAAGGCGGAGATGAAGGAAGGTTAAACACTAAACAAATAAGCAAATATGGATTACTAAAAGTTGGAGATATTAAAAATCCAAATAGATTTAAAATGAATAATAGAGTATTTTCAAAAGATGGTGTAAGTCCAACATTAACAACAACGAATCCAACCAAGATAGTTGAATGTAAAGTAAGACATTTAACTCCATTGGAGTTTTGGAGAGCAACAGGATTTAGTGATGAAGATTATTGGAAAGCAAAAAGAGCATTAGAACAAGAATTTTATAAAGGCAAAGATAGAACAGATAGTCAGATGTACAAGATGGCCGGAAATAGTATAGTAGTAAATGTATTAGAAGACATTTATAGAGAATTATTTATAGATTAAGAGTCTTTAAACAAAGGCTCTTTTTTCATGCAATAGATTAATATAGTTAAGACAGTAGAATAAAGAAGGATTTCCTCTTTTTCTGTAGAAGTAAGTAAGGAGAAGGGAGGAGAGAGAGATGGATAAAGATATTTTAATGGCTATGTTGGAGGATATAAAACAAGAAGTCTCAAGCGTTCAATCAGAAGTGAATAGTGTATATACTTATGTATCAGATATTACTGAAACAAATAATAAACTAGATAGAATAATAGAACTATTAGAAGAAACATCAAATAAATAATTGAAGAGCCTATTAACAAGGCTCTTTTTTCATGCATAAATTTAAGGTAGGTGGTGATATGGGTGTAAAACTAACAGTAAAACAAAAGAAATTTTGTGATTATTATATTGAATTAGGAAATGCCACAGAAGCAGCTATAAGGGCAGGGTATAGTAAAAAGACGGCTAGACAAACAGGAAACGAAAACCTTACAAAACCTTACATTAAATCTTATATTGATGAAAAAATGAAAGAAATAGAGGATAAACAAATCGCAAAAGCTGATGAAGTGTTAAAATACTTAACTTCTATAATGAGAGGAGAAATAGCAGAAGAAACTCCAATTTTAATAGGTGAAGGAGTGCAAGAATTGGTACCAAAAGGGACATCAGTAAAAGACAGAATAAGAGCAGCCGAACTCATAGGGAGAAGGTATAGTTTGTTTACTGATAAGCAAGATATAGATATAAAGGTCCCAAAGATAATATTTGATATACCAGACGATGATGAAAATGACAAAGATTAGCTTACAAGAACTAATAGGACAGGGTTACAATAAAGCCTGGAATACTAAGAAGTTTTATAAAGTCATTAAAGGCTCTAGAGGATCTAAAAAATCAGTTACAACACAAATAGAAATTATAAGTAAAATGATGGCTTACCCCTGGATGAATGTAATAGCCGCAAGAAGATACCAGAATACTTTGAGGGATAGTGTATATGTAGGGTTAAAAAGTGCCACTCATAGATTAGGGGTGTCTCATTTATGGACATTCACAGTAAGTCCTATGGAAGCTACTTATTTACCAACAGGGCAAAAGATTTTATTTAGAGGGTTTGATGATCCTTTAAAAATGACTTCAATACAATTAGAACAAGGAACTATCACTCATTTATGGGTAGAGGAAGCTTATGAATTAGAAAACAGAGATAAACTAGATACTGTAGTTGAAGCTATGAGAGGTATTATTGATGACCCTAACGCTTATAGGCAAGTAATACTTACATTTAACCCATGGAGCGAACATCATTGGCTAAAGAGTGAATTCTTTGATGTGAAAGATGAGGATATATTTACTTTAACAACAACATATAAAATAAATGAGTTCTTGGACAAAGACACAATTAGAAGATATGAAAAATTATATAAAATTAATCCTAGAAGAGCCAAAATAGTGTGTGATGGAGAATGGGGAGTTGCTGAAGGTTTAGTATTTGAAAATGTTATATTTGAACCTTTTGACATCCAGGAGAAATTAAAAGAACAATTGCAATTGTTAATAGGTTTAGACTTTGGATATGAGCATGACCCTACAGCCTTAATTGTTGCACTATTAGATGAGGAAAATGAGAAGATTTATATTATAGATGAGCATTATGAAGTTGGAATGCGTACAAAAGAAATTGCAAAAATGATTAAGAAAAAAGGATATCAAAAATCAATTATAGTAGCTGATAATGCTGAAGGAAGATTAATTGATGAATTAAGAGATGATTATGGTATAAGAAGAATAACTAAAAGTGAAAAAGGTCCTGGAAGTGTAAAACAAGGAATAGAGCAATTAAAGAATTATCAAATTATATGTCATACTAACTGTATAAACACTAAAGAAGAGTTTTACAGCTATGCTTATAAAAGAGATAAGATATCAGGTAAATATTTAAATGATCCTGAAGACAAGAATAATCACTTAATGGATGCTTTAAGGTACTCATTGCAATGTAGAAAATCTAAGATAATTATAAAAACATACAAAGGGGGGATATTATAGTGTTTATCCTAGAATCCGATACAGAGATGACTGAGGAATTATTACTAGAATTAATAAATAAGCATAAATCAAGTCATGAAAGATACAATAGATTAAAGAAAATGTATAAAGGAGATCATCCAATATTACACCAAAAAAAGAAGGAAGAATATAAGCCTGATAACCGTTTAGTTGTAAACTATGCTAAATATATAGTTGATACACTGAATGGTTTTTTTATTGGTATACCAATAAAAGTTAGCCATGAATCAGATGAAATAAATAATTATCTTGATTTTGTAGATAAGTTTAATGATCAGGATGATAATAATGCAGAACTTTCCAAGTTATGCTCCATTTATGGCCATGCTTATGAGATGGTATTTATAGATGGTGATGGAATGCTAGGCATAACTTATATAGAACCACAAGAAGCTTTTGTTGTATACGATAATAGTATTGTAGGAAAGCCTATGTTTGGAGTTAGGTATTATAATAATGCTGATAAAAAACTTGAGGGAAGTTTTTCAGATAAACATCAAATAATTTACTTTAGAGAAAACGATGAAGGTAAATTATATTTTTATGACGAGAAACCTCATTTGTTTGGAGATATACCTATTATTGAATATGTAGAGAACGAAGAAAAGATAGGAGCATTTGAAGGCGTGGAAACTCTTATAAATGCTTATAATAAAGGTTTATCTGAAAAAGCTAATGATGTTGATTATTTTGCTGATGCATATTTAAAAATATTAGGTGCTGAATTAGATGATAAAACGATTAAAAAACTAAGAGATTCTAGAACTATAAACATGGCTGGTGGAGATATCGATAAGTTAATAGTTGAGTTTTTAGAAAAGCCAAACGCAGATGAAACTCAAGAGAACCTAATTAATAGATTAGAAAAACTAATATTTCAAATATCAATGGTTATGAATATCAATGATGAAACTTTTGGTACGCAGTCAGGTATAGCTCTTAAATATAAATTGCAGAGCATGGAGAATTTAGCCAAAACTAAAGAAAGAAAATTTGCATCCGGATTAAATAGAAGGTATAAGATGATAGCCAATACTAGTATAACTCCAATCAAAGGTGACGAATGGACTGGTATTAAATATCAATTTACAAGAAATTATCCTGCTAATATCTTAGAAGAATCTCAAATAGCTAAAAACCTAATAGGCGTAACAAGCAAAGAAACAGCTTTATCAGTGTTATCTATTGTCGATAATGCTAAAGATGAGGTTGATAGAATCAACGACGAATACGATATTGATAATGAGTATGACTTTGATAGGAATAGAGTTGATTTAGATGAGTAAAATTAATCCAAAGTATTGGAGAAAGAGACAGAAGGCATATTTTAAGAATTTAGAAAAAAATGAAGAAAAACTTCTTAAAAAGATGATAAAAGAGTATGAGAAAGAAGCTGCAAAATTAGACAAAGAAATAGCTTCTTATTACGCTAAATATGGCACAGATAATGTTATTGAATATAGAGATTTATTAGTAGAGTTAGATCCTAAAGAGAGAAAAATATTACTCCAGGACATGGAACAATTCTTTGACGTTCATCCTGAATTTGAACATTTAAAGCCTATTAGGGAAAGTATTTATAAACTAGATAGATTAGACTCTTTAAGGTACTCAATTACCAAACAACAAATTGAGTTGGGTGTAAAAGAGGAAGAAGTAATATTAAAACATTTATCTAAAAGCTATACATCTACTTATAATGCGATGTTAAAGGATATGGGCTTTGGTGACAATTTTTTATCAGTTAATGATGCCTTGGTTAAAGATTTAGTAAATAGAGCATGGTTAAATAATAAAAATTTTTCTGATAGGATATGGGGTAATAAAGAGAAGCTGATAGACTATCTTACTACAGACTTTAAAAACGGAATAATTAGAGGAGATGATTATAATAAACTAAGTAAAATGCTAGAGGAAAGATTTTTGAAACAAAGCAAGAATAACATAAAGAGATTGGTATATACCGAAGGTACTTTTATTCAAAATCAGGCTATGGCCAAGCCATTTGAAGACATGGGATATGATACTTATATTTATGATGCTATCCTGGATGAAAGGACATCTGAAGTATGTGAAGGGCTTAATGGCCAAGAGTTTTTATTTAAAGACAAAGAGCCAGGAGTTAATTTTCCCCCAATGCATCCATGGTGTCGGTCTTCCTTTATTGTAAAATTATGATAAGATATAGGTAAAAGATGAATAAAGGAGGACAGATAGATGGACATATTATTGATTTTATTAGGGTTATTAGTTGGAGCTGTAGGACTGATAATGATAATAGTTAATTTAATTAGAAAAAAGCCTGTAAAAAAGTATGGGGCAACTCTTTTAATAGGCATGGTATTATTGGTTACTGGTGGAATAATGTTAGATACAGATGAGGAGAAACCAAAAGAGGAATCTAAAACTAAGGTAGAGTCTGAAAACGTAAAAGAAACATCAAAGCCTAGCAAAGAAAAGGTTAATTTAGATATATACATAAAGCCAACCATAGTTACAAATGAAAATGAAATTAGCATTGATATTGATACTAATGTTGTAGATGGCTCAATACTTGAGGTAACAATTTTATCAGGCGATTTAGAATCAGTGTCAGAAAATATAACAGTTAAAGATGGGAAAGCTAATGTTAAATTTGATGTTAAAGATAAGTTTAAGCCCGGATATCTAGCAGGAAATATTTGGCTTAGATTTAATAATAATGAAGTAAAACAACCTGACAATGTTAAAAAGGTATATGGAGAAAATGGAGAAAAGTTGAAAGGGAAATATGCAAAAGAGAACAAAGGTGGTAAAGAAGGTAAAAGTATAATTTATACAACTGAAAGTATTGCATATCCTGACAAAGCTACAGCTAAAGAAGTAAGTGATAAAAATTATGAAGAATTAAAAGCAGAGCTAATAGAAATAGGTAATGGTGTCATTATTGATATCATAGAACCTACCGATTCAGAACATGCTAAAGTAATAGTAAGTGATGCATGGTACCACTCAGCAGAACACGAAAAAGAAAGGTTTGCTACTCAGGTAGGAGACGCTTTAGAGCAAATATTAATCAACACAGATAGATCTAAAGGTGAAAAATTTGCAATAGTGAATTTTTACGATAACTTTGGCAAGCGGGTAGCAAAAAGGAAAGCTACAGGTGGGTATAAAGTACTTGAATAATAAACAAAAACATTTAAGCAACTCTAATTATGGGGTTGCTTTTATTTTATTAAAAAGGAGAGTGTGGAATGAAAGCAAGAATACAGCCTGTAAAAATAGTAGAGTGTGATAAATGCGGTAAAGAATTTAGCATTAAGGTAAAAGTAAAGAAACTAGGAAAAGGAATCGAACAAAGCTATTTTAAATGTCCTAAGTGTAAGGCTAAATATGAAGTAGCTAGAACTAATAGTAATACCAGGAGGTTACAAAAAGAACTTAATAGGCTTCAATTAGAGTACAATAAAAAGCCTTCTGAAAAAGGATATAAAAAGATTAGTAAAAAGAGGGAAGAACTAAGAAAAGAAATGTTAAAGCTTAATGAAAGGTTGGGATAATTATGGTTATAGATAAATATATTATTTGCGAAATTAACCAGGCAGTTGATAATATAATTGAAGCTGTTAAAGCTGCATCTATTACCATGCAAGAAGCTTTTAAGGGATTTCAAAGGATTTTTAATTTTACAAAAGTGAATAATAAAGAGAAACAAAAGTATAAGCCTGTGTTACAGATTAGACCTAATAAAAGTGTTTTAACTGATAAAAGATTAAAAAATCATTATTGTAGGAGTAATTGCTAGGGAGGTGATTAATTGAAAATATCAGATAAAATTAATATTAGTGGGATTGAGTATGAAATAAAAATGGTAGATAATCCACTTATAACTATGAATAATCAAAGAGCATACGGGCTATTGACTTTGAGAATACTGAGATACTCATAGATAAAACACTAAGAAACAACCAAGGGCACGTACAAACATTAATACATGAGATTATTCATGGAATAGTTTATGATAGAGAAATTGATTTTGCCTTAGATGATGAGGAAGCTATAGTAGATCAGCTAGCAAAGGGTTTATATCAAATTATAAAAGATAACTCAAGTATATTTACAAAAGAGTTGAACATATAATAACCGTCTTTAAGCAACAGACATTAAACAGGCTTATTTTTTTATGCAACAAATATGACCAAGCATTAATGTCATTAAACTTTATGGATTGTCTAAGCATTACAGACATTAAACTTAATGGGAAAAAGGAGAGATTAAAATGATTAAAGATTTGAAGAAAGGTTTACCAAAAATGAACTTGCAGTTATTTGCAGAGGAAGAAGAAACAGAAGAAATAGTAAACAAAGATACTGAAAAAGAAGATAAGAAGAAATTAGATACCAAAGAAAATCAAAAAAAAGAAGATGATAAAAAATACTCTGATGAGGATTTAGACAGAATAATAAATGAAAAATTTGCAAAGTGGCAGGAAAAGAAAGAAAAAGAAATAAATGAAGCTAAGAAACTAGCTGATATGAATGCACAACAGAAAGCAGAATATGAAAGAGATCAATTACAAAAGGAACTAGACGAATTAAGAAAAGCTAATACACTAAATGAAATGACATCTACTGCAAGAAACATGCTCAAAGAAAGAAATGTATCAATAGATGATGAGTTATTAAGTACCTTAGTAACAGATGATGCAGAAAAGACTAAAGAGAATGTTGAAAGCTTTGCTAATATGTTTGAGGAAGCAGTAGAAAAGGCAGTGTTAGAAAAAATTAAGAACCCTAATGAGAAAAGGGGGACTACATCAGGTATTACCAAAGAGGAGATTATGCAAATTAAAGATAGGGGCCTAAGACAACAGAAGATTAAAGAAAATATACATTTATTTAATGAATAAGAAAAGGAGAGATTAATTTATGGATAAGTCATTACAAAAAATGAATCTGCAGTTATTTGCAGAGGAAAATTTAACTGTAACAGGAGATTTAGCCAAGGTACAATCTATTGATTTTGCTAATAGATTTGGAGAAAACATTACAAAACTATTAGAAGCTTTAGGTGTTACAAGAAAAATACCAATGGCATCTGGTATGGTTATTAAAACTTATAAAGCTGTAAAAAATGTTAAAAAAGATAAAGTAGGAGAAGGTGAAGTAATACCATTATCTAAGGTTGAAACTAAACCTGATAAAACTTATGAAATTGAACTTAAGAAATTTAGAAAGGCGGTATCCGGAGAGGCTATTCAAAGACATGGTTTTGACCAAGCTGTTGCCGAAACTGATGAATTATTATTAAAAGAAATTCAAAAAGATATTAGAGCTGATTTATTTACTTTCTTAGCTACTGGAACTGGCAGAGCTGAAGGAGTAGGACTTCAGGCAGCATTAGCTCAAGCATGGGGTCAAGTTCAAACATTATTCGAAGATGATGCAGTAAATACTATAGCATTTGTTAATCCTTTAGATGTAGCTAATTATAATGGCGATGCTAAGCTAACTATACAAAAAGAATTCGGGTTAACATTTGTAGAAGGATTTACAGATGTAACTGTTATCACTAATACTTCAGTTCCTAAAGGGAAAATATATGCAACTGCACCAGAAAACGTGGTATTTGCTTATATCCCTGTTACTGGTTCTGAATTAGGGAAAACATTTAATTTAACTTCAGATGAAACAGGATATATCGGCATTACACACAACAATGTAAATAATAACGTTACTGTTGAAACTTTAGCATTAAGTGGAGCAACTTTATTTGCTGAAAGGCTTGATGGTGTAGTTGTAGTAGGCATTAAAGAACCAGAAGCTCCACCCATTGAAGGATAAAATTGAATACTAAAGGTGTGATTTAATTGGAAATATTAGATAGAGTGTTAGCTCGTTTACCTGGTGAAGATAACCAGGCAGATGAGCCTTTCTTAAAGGAATCTATAAGGCTTGTAGAAGATAGGTTAAACTTAAGACTAAATACTGATAAATTACCTGATAAATTTGAAAGTATTTTAGTTGACGCAGTAATTAAGATTTGGAGAAGAAGATATCATGAAGGTATTGAAACTGAAAAAATAGATACTATTAATACTAAATTTGTAGACAATATCCTGGAAGAGTATGAAAAAGAGATTCAAGCTTATCTATACAATAAAGAAAAAGATAGTTTTAAAAATGTGGTGAGGTTTATATGAGGTATTTTGAAGCAGATTTGATTAAGAAGATCCCTACAGACAATAAAGATGAACTAGGTAATAAAATATTTGGTTATATACCTATTCATGTAAAAGAGTGTAGAACAACAGAATGGACTGCTGATGATGTAAATATTTATGGTAGAGATATTACATCTGGTTCAAGAAAGATACTTGTAAAACCTTTAAATGAGCCTTTAAAAGATATAGTTAAAATATCTATAGATAATAATGAATATGATATTTTAAGCAAAAAAGACCTGGGCAGATGGATATTATTTGTAGTAAAGGGATTTAGAATATGAAATTAACATTGCAATTTAAAGGGACTGAAGAGTTATCAAGAAAATTACTACAAAAGAATAGTACTGCATGGAAAAATGTAGCGAATAAGAGTTTAGCTGAAATGCATAACAGGGGAGCTCATCCACCTGGAACTCCAGTTGACAGTGGTGAACTAAGATTATCAAGGAAAACGACTAAAGCAAACCCTGGTAAAAGTTTTTCTGGCCAATTTGGTTATACAAAAGATTATGGTCCACATGTAGAGTATGGGCATAGAACACGTGGTGGTGGCTATGTGCAAGGGCAGTATTATTTAAGAAATAATGTTGAAGCTCAAAGAAAGATTTATAGAAATGATTTACTGACTGAATTGAGGAGATAAAATGTTAAAAAAATTAAGTTTCATAGATTTTTATAAAGCAATACAAGAAAAAATTGAAAGTAAAACAGGACTTAGGTGTTATGATGATATCTCACAAGATGCACCAAGCCCTTTTTATTATGCTGAAATTGTGGGATTAAGGCCAGAAAATACTAAGACGATGTATGTTGATGTATTTACAGTGTTCGTACATGCCATAGCGGAGCCTGGAGGTAGCTCAATTGGAATATATAAGCTTATCCAGGAACTAGAGGAGGCAATGACTGAAAGAATAGACATAGGTGAGGAATATTGGATATTAGAACAAACTAGTCAGGGCCTTCAACGAATTCAAACAGATGAAACAAATGAAAAACATGCAATATTAGCATATGAATTTAAAATATGCTATGGATTTAAAATTAAATAGGAGGTAGTAATTAATGGCAAATTTTGAAGATAATTTATATTGTGATTTTGACTCTACCGCAACAAAGGCATTGGCTGGTAAAGATATATTACTAGCTGTATTTAATGCTGATGGATCTAAATTATTAGCAGTTAGTGGACAACAAGGGTTAACAATAAACAGATCTGCAGATTCAATAGAAGTATCATCTAAAGACACAAAAGGTGGTTGGAAATCAAAAATTGTGGGAATGAAAGAGTGGTCAATTGATAATGATGGGCTTTATGTACCTAGTGATGAAACACATAAATTACTGGGAAAGGCATTTGAAGAAAGCAAGCCTGTTTGTATAAAAGTAATAAATGCTAGAGAAAAAGAGGGAATGTTTGGTGGATTAGCATATGTATCTGATTATTCCTTAGAAGCACCTTATGATGATGCAATGACATATAGTATTGCACTTGAAGGCAATGGAGCACTAGTTGATTTATCAGATAAAGATGCTAATCAAATGCCTGGTGATGATAGTAGAGTAGAAGATTAATTAGGAGGCGAAATAGATGATTGAAGTAAATGGAAAAACATATGAATTAAAATATAATATTAGGACAATTGAGCAAATAGAGGCAGTTACAAAAGAATCTCTAGTTGCAAGCGTAAGAAAGACTGAAGGCTTCTTATCAATTCAAGAGTTAAAAATATACTTTGGTTTTGCTCTATTCAATGATAGTGGAAATAGAGTAAGCCCCCAACAAGGAATGGATGTTGCTGAATCATTAATAAAAACAGAAGGATATATGAAAGTTAATCAAATGGTTATGGGAGCAATTGAAAAAGATTGCCCTTTTTTATTCCAAGTAGACTAGTTGAATTTGAGTACCTAGGCGGTAATGGTGAGAGAGATTTAGAATATGAAGAATTAGCGAAGGACTATCAAGATGAGATAGACTTCGCTTTTTTTGTAGTCAATTTTAACTATTCAAAAGATGAATATTTGGCTCTAACTCCTAAAGAAAAACTATTCATCATGAAAGCCTGGGAAACAAAACTAGTCTCAGATACAACACATTTTAGAAATGCAACTCTTAATGCAGTAAATAATGCTTTAAGAAAGAAAAACAAGAAATTTATTGAGTTATGGAAGAAAAAACAAAAGAAATTAGATAAAGATTTTGCAGAGTTTAGTATGGATTCTGTAATAAAAACTGAAGAAAAAGAAGGCAAATCATGGGTGGATAAAATCTATCGAGCTAATGGTATGACAACACCTAAAAAGAAAGGAGGTAGATAATGGCTGACTATATTCTAAGTGCAAAAATCACTGGAGATTCTAAGAGTTTTGAAGATGCATTTGAAAGGTCCCAAAATAAAATTAAAAACTTCAATGGAAAAGTTGACGGTATGGGAACTAAAATATCTGATGGCGGCAAAAAGATGCAAGGATTTGGAACTAAGACAATGTTAGCTACTGCTCCCTTGACTATTTTTGCTAAGAAAAGTATTGACACTGGTAGAGCTTTCGGTGCATCAATGAGTAAAGTACAAGCTTTATCAGGTGCAACTGGAAGCGAGTTAAACGAGCTAGAAAAGTCTGCAAGAGAAATGGGAGCCACAACTAGATATAGTGCAAGTGAGGCAGCTGATGCATTAGGATATATGGCTTTAGCAGGCTGGGATACTACTCAGATGATGGATGGACTACCTCATGTTTTGGGATTAGCTACAGCGGGCCAATTAGAACTTGCTACAGCTTCAGATATTGTAACTGATATGATGTCAATGTTTAGTTTAGACGCAAAAGATGCAGCTATAGCTACTGATGTTTTTGCATATGCTCAAGCTAATGCTAACTATGATGTAGAGCAGTTGGCAGATGCTTTAAGATATGCAGGTCCAGCAGCTGCAGCTGCTGGGCATGATATTCAACAGACTTCGGCAGTATTGGGTATGTTTGCGAATCAAGGTATTAAAGGATCTAAAGCAGGTACAACTTTAAATGCAATGTATCGTGATTTACAGAAGAACGCTAAAAATGGTGCTGTTGCAATTGGAGGCACTTCAGTAGCTATTTATGATGCTCAAGGAAAAATGAGGTCTATGTCAGATATTATGGTTGATGTGGAAAAAGCAACAAAAGGGATGACGGATGAACAGAAAAACGCAGCCTTATCAAGTATCTTTCAGCAAGAATCACTTAAGGGTGTTAACTTACTCCTTAATGAAGGTTCTGGTGAATTAAAGAATTTTGAAAAAGAGCTCTATAATTCAAAAGGTGCTACTGAAGAAATGTCTAAGACTATGGATGATAACTTAGATGGTAGCTTTAAAAACTTAAATAGTGCTGTTGAAGAACTACAACTAAGGTTTTTCGAAACAGCAGAAGGACCCATGCGTAAATTTGTTGACAAAATTACTGGTTTAATAATTGAATTAGGGAAACTAGACGATTCAACCTTACAAACCATTGTAGCTATAGCAGGCATTGCGATAGCGATAGGCCCTGCCATGTGGGCATTAGGAATTATGACAGATGGGGTAGGTAAATTAATATCCATGGGAGCTAAACTTGGTGGAGCTTTATTAAGTCCTGTAGGATTAATTAGTTCCGCATTTGTTGGACTAGCTTATGTACTCATAAATGCATTAGTACCAGGGGATAGCTTCCTAGAAAAAATGAAAAACTTAGGGGCGTATATCGCTGAAATGGCTAGTGGAATTATCCCACACTTAAAAGATGCATTTAGTCAAGTCATATCAGTAGTTACAAATTTAGCCACTTCGATAGGTTCATTTTTGAGTCCAACTTTTGAGATAATAAAATCTTCATTCATGGATTTAGCAGTATCAGCCTTACCTTTTGTTGTTAATGGTTTTATGATGCTTGTTAATGTAGCGGTCACTGTAGCTCAAGCTATTATGAATATAGCAAGTATAGTATTACCTGTATTAATTGGTATATTTAATGAATTAGTACCAATAATTTCTTCAATCATAGGGATAATTTTTGATATAGGAACTCAACTAACACCTTTAATATCTACTTTAATGTCAGCATTAATACCTACGATAACAACAGTAATAAGCACCGTAATGAATATTGTGCAGACTGTAGCACCGGGGGTAGTAGCAATTTTAAATGTAATTATTGCAGTAATTAAAGCTATGATTCCAATTATTATGAGTATTATTACGGTTGTAGTTAATGTTGTATCAGTAGTTATATCAACGATACAGCCTATTGTGGCTTTTGTAGGTATGATAATTAATTCGGTAATGGCCATAATAATACCTATTGTTGTATTTGTAGCCAATACTATGGCCAGTGTAATATCAGTTATAACACCAATTATTGCAGCTGTAACTGGTATATTTACAACGGTCCATACAATAATTACTGGAGTATTTATTAGTATTAATACATTTATAGCGGGAGTCATAAATAGAATAAGTTCTGTTATAGGCACTTTATCATCAACAGTAAGCAGTGTATTTAATAAGATATATAGCATAGTATCAAGCATTATGAACAGAGTATCATCAGTTACAACAGGAGTATTTGCGGCAATTAGGAATGCCTGGACAGGGTTAACAGGCTTTGTCAATGGAGTGTTTAGCGGCATAGGTAATGCTGTAAGTAATTTAGTTAATCAGGTTAAAGGATTTGTAAATGGTGTTACAGGAGGAATTAACGCAGCAATTGGGATAATTAATAAGATACCTGGGGTTAACATATCACGAATTCCACAACTTTATAGGGGGACTGATGATTGGCCAGGTGGATTTGCTAGGATGAATGAAGGAGGTCGTGGTGAATTAACTTATTTACCAAATGGTTCAATAGTAATACCTCATGATATTTCAATGAAATATGCTAAAGAATCGGCCAGAGTAAATAATCAGTTTGATAGTGATGTTCAAAATATTGGCGGCAATCAATATATTAAAGTTGAAATGAAAGATGCTAACATTTATGATACCAGGGATACTGAAGAGATAGGCAAGGATTTAGCAGAGCAAATTTCCAGAGAGGTGGTTTTTGGATAATGAATAGTTGTGACTATGTAACTAATGATGTATTTATCATATTAGATAAATTTAGTACACTAAAGGACAATATAAGAGTATTAGAACTAGGCAAGAAAGAGCCTAGTTCTTTAAAATATCAAAAATCAGAAGCTTATGGCCAAGATGGATTTACTAAAGTGTCTGAAGATGCTTATGCAGGTTTTGAAAGAACTAGTAGGCTATTAATTAATTCTAAAGACTCATACAACAGATTTATGAATGAATTTTATGTAGGAAAAGAAATTAAAGTAATGTATTCAGATGATAATAATAAATATAGATACGGTCTTATATCAAAAATTGAAGATGATATTATCGTTGGTGATAATAGAGAGATAACAATTACTATTGATTTGCAACCCTTTAAATATCGAAATTCTAATGATATTATTATTGAAAACAAAGAAACAATAATTAATCCTGGAAATGTATATACATTTCCTCGAATTAAGGTATTTGGAAGTGGTAAAGGTAAGATTTATATCAATAATCAAACAATGGAATTAGATGTTGATGAGTATTTAATTATTGACTGTAAAGAGATAGATATATTCGATAAAAATGGATTAAGAGCTAATTCAAGAAGGTTATCAGGTAACTTTTTTAGAATTAATCCAGGAGAAAATATAATTAATTTTGATGGGAACATAAATAAGTTAGAACTTTATATAGGATGGAGGTGGAGATAATGATTGAATATTTTTCACCAGGTACTACGGTATTTAAAGGTGGTACATTACTTTCGAAAGCTTTTGATGCTAAAATCACTCATGAAAGAAATGGTAAATTTGATTTAGAGTTTAAATATCCATTAGTAGATGATAAATATAAAGATTTTAAAAAATCAACTATATTTTATGCAGATGTACCATATATGAAAAAGCAAGCATTTTATTTATCAAAAATCAAGAAAATGAAAGGGTATGTTGAAGTGTATGCTAAACATATCTTTTTTTTATTGGATAAAAACATTACAAAAGATATTAAAAGTTCAAATGTAATAGGAAGTACTATATTAGAAAGATTCAATAATTCATTACAGATACCTCATAATTATACTTTTTCAAGTAATATAACAGAATCCCATATGTTTAATGCTCCAGGATACCAAAATGCTATGAGTGTATTAGCCGAAGGCAAGCATAGTATACTTGGCCAATGGGGCGGAGTTTTAGTTATGGATAACTTTGACATAAAACTTCAAAAAAGGTTTGGGCGAGATACAGAGTTTTTAGTTGCTAAAAGAAAAAATATTAATGATCTTGAAATTGATGAAGATAGCGAAGACGTAGTTACTAGGTTATTCTTAACTAGAGAACTTGAAGATGATGAAGGTAATAATGGAGTTATTACTGCAATAGTGGATAGTCCTCTAATTGATGAATATTCAGGAATTTATGGAGATGCTAGAGAAGTACAGGATGAAAAAGTAACTAATAAAGAAGAATTAATTAAATATGGTGAAGATATATTCAGGTTACAAAGAATTGATTTGCCTGATGAAAGCTTTAGTATAGATGTAACTGATGATGTTAAGGAGTATGAATTTACAATTGATGACACAGCTTTGATTTATTATGAAGATTATGACATTTACAAAAGAGTCATGGTTACTTCATATACTTATGATCCTATAGCTAATAAATATTTAAAAGTTAATTTTGGAGATAAGCCACGCACAATGTTACAAGCTACTTCAGAAAAAGTGTCAGATTCAATAGAGAAAGATATTAAACCAAGTTTTGATTATATAAATTCAATGATTAAAGATATTACTGAGCAAATTAAAGATCCAGATGGTGGAGTTATTATAACTAAAAAAGATAACTTAGGCAGACCTATGGAATTATTAATTACTGATAATCTTGATTTAGAAAAAGCTAAAAATATTTGGAGATGGAATATAAATGGATTAGGTCATTCTAGCAATGGTATAAATGGAGATTTTAACATTGGTATAACTCAAGATGGACATATAGTCGGCGACTTTATCACGACAGGAGTTTTAAATGCAGGATTAATTAAGGCTGGAGTTTTCCAAAGTTTAGATGGAACTGTGTATTTTGACATGGAAAAAGGGACTGTTAGAGTAGGAGGAGAGTCAGGAGCTATAATACTTACAAATGATTTTATTAAAGCTATGCATAAAGATAATTCATATTCAAAGTTTTCTTATGATGGTTTTGAAAGATATGATGCAGGAACTAAACATTCCTATCATTATATGACTAAAATTATTAAATTTTCAGCTGGAGCAGATGGCCAAGCTCCTACAAATAAATGGATATCGTTAGGTCCTGAATTTAATAATAAAAATTGGTCTGTTGCATTGTCTATTTCAGATAGTATGCAAGCTTCTTCAAATGAAGCAACTATCCACAGGATAGTTTTAACACAAGGTCATGATTCTAATAATAGGCCAGTTCAGCCACGATTCCGCAACGGAGAATGGGAGTACCCTGTAATGGGATATAAGACTAACTATAATTGTAAAAATAACTCTAGAAGATATGGTCCTGTCGCAGGAATAATGATAGTTACAGCATAGGGAGGTGATAATATGATGGATAATAAAATGACTTTATTCTATTCTAAACGAACTGGTGAAATAAAAAATTATCAGACTGGTATATCGGATATGGGGTTTTATGGAGATGATGAAGAAGATTTTAGCAAGATTTGGGATTACATTGTTGTAGATAGAGATGATTATGTACTTGATAATGTAGAGCAATTTAAGGTAGTAAATGAAAAAATAAAGTTAAAAGAAACTGTAGACTTAAATAAATATTTATAATCCTGGAGGTGATAATTTGGATTTAAAAGACTTAGGATTGCAGAGACTAAAGCTAAATATCAATGATGATATAATAGAAGCTATTGTAGGAAAAGAGGGAGACCATAAAAGTAGGGGATTGGAGATACAAATTCTAAAAAATGATGTAGTAACAGATACTACGGGTATAGAATTAGACTTTTATGCAAAACCGGCAGATGGAAAAACTTATATGGTTAGAGCAAAAGAAACAAATATAAAACAAGGGAAATATGAGATAGTCTATCCAAGTGTTATTTTACAACCTGGTAAAGTAGAATCTGAAATCGTGCTAACAAAAGGAGAACAAGTTATATCTACAAAGAAGTTTGATTTATTAGTAGAGGATACAATAGCAACAGATGATATTGTAGAAAAATCAGATGAAAGACCTTTGCTAGCTATCTTAGTAGAAGCGGCTAAAAATGAGAAGTCAAGAATAGAAGCAGAGAATAAGCGAGTTGTAGCAGAAGGTAAAAGAGCTGAAACAGAAAATAAAAGAGAACAAAATGAATCCCAAAGAAAGTCTGCTGAATCTCAAAGGCAAAAGAATGAGGAAGAAAGAAAGTCTAATGAAGTACAAAGACAATCAAATGAAAGTATTAGACAATCCCAAGAAAGTAGTAGAATATCAGCAGAAAACGCCAGAAAGTTAAGTGAGGAAAGCCGTAAAACCGTAGAAAATACTAGGCAATCAAATGAAAGTAAAAGGATTGCATCAGAAAGTGAAAGGGTGAAAAATGAAGATGCTAGAAAGGCAAATGAAAATACTAGGATAGCTAATGAAAAGAAGAGAGAACAGAACCGTAAAATAGTTGAAAGCTGGATTGCCAATCCTTCGCAATTCAACGGTAAAGATTTAGAATTCCATTGGAATAGTACTAAATTAGGTGTAAGGTTGAAAGGTGATAGTGAATATCAGTATGTAGATTTAAGAGGGCAGAAAGGTAATCCTGGAGATATTGGAAACTTAACTGCAGAGCATATTATAGAAGCTTTGAACTATCGACCTGCTAGTGCAAAAGAATTTATTTATCTTAAAAATGATATTCGAATGATTGATGAGGATATAACAGATATAATAGGTAATGTTTCTAACAACAACAGATCCATATCTGCTCATATTGGAAACAAAGATATTCACATCACAAAAGCAGAAAAAGACCAAATAGAGAGAAATAAAGACACTATTGTTAATAATAAAAGTGAGATAAATTCTCTCAAATTAGAACTTTGGTCACACAAAGATGGACCATACCACATAGTTGAAAGCGGAAAGAACTCTAATGGGAGTTATATTAAGTTTTCAGATGGGACAGCAATAGGATATATACCTACTTTTGAATTAAACTATGAACATGAAAAAACACTATCAAAATACTGGATATTTCCTGTTTCTTTTATTGAAATACCACTTATTCAAGCTACTTCAAAGATTACAAATGTTAATGCTAGGGGTAGACATACAATTATCCTCTTTTATGAGTCTAATGAACAAGTTAAAATTTATGCACATTCAAAAGAAGCAGATACTTTTAAAAACTCTGAAACTAAGGTAAGTGCGTTTGCAATAGGGAGGTGGAAATAATGAAAATATTTCTTTCACCTCAAAGATCAGATAGAAAGATAGAATATAAATTTGAAAAAGAAAAAATAACAGTAACAACAGATAATATGAGTGATACATTTGACTTTTCTTCTATGCCTGATGGAATTATGTATGAAGTAGAAACAATATTAGATATAAATCCTATTATCAGTGCTAAAAGATTAGAAGGTGTTTTATATGTTGAACTATTAAATTTCATTGATGAAAATGCAACAGAAGAAGAAAAGTTTCCAAATTGGCAGGAGGTGTAAATTAAATATGGCTAAAATAAAGTGGAAAACTAAAGAGGAAATGGATCAGGAAAAAGAAAAAAATGCTAATCCTCAGCAAATCATGTCAAAACAAATTGCAGATTTAGCTATAGATAATAAAAAGAAAGACATGCTTATACAAAATTTAGCTAAAACAGTGAGTGAATTAAATATTAAAGTTCAACAATTAGGAGGTAATGCTTAATGTTTGATTTTTATAATTTATTCTACAACATGAATTACTTGAGTAAAGAAGATGTCTATGAAGCTGCTAGATGGGGTTGTATAACTAAAGAAGAGTATAAAAAAATAACTAAAGAAGATTATTTAGAGCCTTAAAGGGCTTATTTTTTATATTTATTATCATTTAACTTGGAGGTAGAAAATGAATGACGACTGTAAAGATTGCATTTATATAAAGAATGTAGAAACAAGGCTTACTAAAGTTGAAGGAGTAGTAGAAGGATTACAGAAAGATGTAACAGAAACAAAACTAGATTTTACAGCAAATAATGAGCAAATGAAAAACATGACTTCTACACTTGAAAAACTAGAAGTAAAAATAGATAGACTAGATAATAAAATTGATAAGTTAGAATCTAAACCGGCTCAAAACTGGGAGAATTTAATAAAGACAATAATCACAGTGATTGCTACAGCGGCAGTCACTTATTTTATTTCTAAGTGAAAGGAGGTGATTTTATATGAATGAATTTATGACAGCCGAAACTCTTGCAACTTTTGCAGGATTAGTAGCCGCAGTAAGTATAGTAGTCCAATTCACAAAAAGTATTATAAAGAAGAATTTTGGTGATCAAGTAGTAAGAATATATGCTTTCATAATTGCATTAATTCTTACTTTTATTTTTGCTAAAAGTGGACAAGGCATAGAAGGCATAGTTTTAACAGTAATAAATGCTATATTAGTGAGTTTAACCTCAATGGGTGCTTATGAGATTGTAGCCGATCCATATGCAGAAAAAGAAAAAGCTAATTTAAACTAACTTAAAAGGAGAGGATTTATAATGAATAAACTTATAGCTGTAGATAATGGACATGGTATCAATACACCAGGAAAGAGAACACCAAAAATGTCAAATGGTAGAGTAATAAAAGAGTGGGAATTTAATTATCCAACTGCTAAGAAATTAGGCGAAGTATTAAGATATAATGGATTTAGAGTTCTATACGTAAGTGATACTGAAGAAGATACACCTTTAAATACAAGGACAAGCAGAGCTAATAATGCTAATGCAGACTTATTTATATCTATACACTATAATGCTTTTCAAAGCGTGTGGGGAAGTCATGGAGGAATAGAAACTTTATATCATCCAAGCTCAAGTAATGGTAAGAAATTAGCTAGTCTAATGCAAAATGAATTAATAAAAGAAACTGGATTAAGAAATAGAGGGATTAAAGAAAGACCAAATCTTGCAGTGCTAAAAAACACCAGGATGCCATCCACTTTAGCTGAATGTGGATTCATGGATAATCTAGAAGAAGCTAATTTAATGCTTGATAAAAATTATCAATGGAAATGTGCTAAGGCAATTGCCAAAGGTGTTTGTAAATATTTTGGAGTAACATATAAAGACTTAGGAACAGAAACTACGCCACCTACTTCAGGAGGAAATGATACATCTACTATATTAAAAATAGGCAGTAGAGGAACAGAAGTAAGATATTTACAAATGAACCTTAACGGTTTAGGATACAAAGGGGTATCTATAGATGGAATCTATGGTGCAGGCACAGCAGATGCAGTAAGAAGATTTCAAGCAGCTTATGGACTATCTGCTGATGGAATAGCAGGGCCTAATACACTAAATAAAATGGATTCTATAATAAGAGGATTACAAAGCAATTTAAATAAACTAGGCTACAATGTAGGAAGTATTGATGGAGTCTTTGGTAATAGTACTAAAAATGCAGTAATAGCTTTTCAAAGAGATAATGGACTTACAGCAGATGGAATACCAGGGAAGAATACTTTTGCTAAGATAGAAGAAGTTATAAAAAATAAAGATTCAGATAAAAACAGATTATACAGAGTTCAAGTAGGGGCATTTGGTGTAAGAGACAATGCCCAAAAGTTAGTTGATGAATTAAGATGTAAAGGTTATGATGCTATAATAGTGCAAGATGGAGGGCTTTATAAAGTTCAAACTGGTGCATTTAGTAAGAGAGAAAATGCGGACAACCTAGTTGCACAATTAAAGAAAGATGGATTTGAAGCTATAGTGATATAATTTATGACCTGGTTTAATTACCAGGTCTTTTTTTATTTAAGAAAGAACCAAAATAGTTTTAAATTATACTTGACCTACGTCAAGTAGTTTGATATAATATAATTAAAGGAGGTGAGAGAGTGGGTAAGAAAAAAGAAAAAGAAAAGGAACTTAATTTAATACTAGCAACAGCCATAATCAACTTGATAATTGCCCTTATCGGATTGATTGAGAAGTTGCTAGATATTAAATAAGTTCCAATTAGAGGGGAGAAGTCCCCTCTCCCTTAAATATATTTTATAATATCTTACCCATTAAATCAAATGAATATAATTATATTATTATTATTAATTAGCTCTATCCTAAATACAATATCGGCATTTGTAAATACTAATCTTATATTTAAAATTATAAACTTAGGAATATCTATAATAACCTTTATACTTGCACAGAAAAAATATAGGGGGAATTAAATTATGTCATATAATTTTGAAACTAAAAAAGAGTTAATTGATTATATTTCTAGTGAAGTTTTGACTACTTCAGAAGCAGTAAAACTATTAAGTTGTTCTAGACAGTATATTAATCAATTAGTTAAAGAGAAAAAACTACTTCCAATTAAAAAAGCTGGCAACACTACTTTGTTTTTAAAATCTGATTTATTAAAGATTAAATCTTAGGCTCTAGAAATCAATCTAGAGCCTTTTTCTTATTTTAGCTAAACTTGCACAAAACCGACCTTCTATTCTCCTTGTATATGATTTATTTTAACCCTACAATACAATTACATTCTAATTATATTAAAGCTTGATACAAGCTAAATATAGGCTTATTAAGATAATTGCTCATGTTTTTTAGTATGTTTATCCTTTTTGTTGTATTTACACAGAACGTATGTTCTGATATAATTATGGTGGGAGATGATGCTTATGTTAAAACCACCAATTACACGATTAGGCGGAAAATCAAGATTGAGAAAACAAATTATAGAAATGATTCCTGAACATACTTGTTATGTTGAATTATTTTTTGGAGCTGGATGGGTTTATTTTGGAAAGGAAAAAAGCAAAGTTGAAGTCATAAATGATATTGATAAAGAATTAATAAATCTATTTAGAATGATGAAATATCATGCACCAGAAATTGAAAGGATGTTAGAGTATGAATTTTCTGGAAGAGATATATTTGAAGAATACAAGAATTATACTATAGACTATTTAACAGAAATTCATAGAGCAGTAAGGTTTTTATATTTAATATCTCAAAGTTTTGCTGGAAAAGGAAATCATTATGGCTATGGAACTAATACTAGGCCATGTCCACAAATTTTTTATAAAAATGTATTAGGAGATATAAAAGAAAGACTTAGAAATACTTATGTAGAAAATCTTTCCTTTGAGAAGATTATAGAAAAATATGATAGGGATTATACTTTTTTCTTTTGCGATCCTCCTTATTTTGAAACTGCAGGATATGGTTTTGAATTTGGAGAAAAAGAACATTTATTATTAAGGGATAAGTTAAAAAATATTAAAGGCAAATTTTTATTAACTATTAATGATCATGAAAAAACTAGAGGATGGTATAAAGATTTTAATTTTAGAAATGTTGAAGTTGGATATTCAGTTTCAAATGGGAATAGTGGAAGAAGAAAATATAAAGAATTGATTATAACTAATTATTAAAAAAAGACTAGCTAATGTAATGCTAGTCTTTTAATCTCTTAAAAATATAAGTTTGTGCGAATAGTAATGGTGCCGAAGG